>JAJFTJ010000017.1 GCA_021373015.1 Nitrospiraceae bacterium | reverse complement strand
CGAATCAAAAAAAACATGGGCTATCTTGCTGGTAAAGCTGTTTAACCTTGTTCCTCTATTTAATTTATTCGTTCCAATATTCATCGCTCACTTCTTCAATATTCAAATTTTATTATAAATTAATAAGAAACACAAACATTAGCACTAAAAACTCGCGAACTGTAAAACATATTAGCAATCCCTGGTCATTGACCTATCATTTCCGAGAATATATTTTTAAAATATTCTGAAAATTAAATTTTTTATTTTTTTAAAAAAAGAAGGATAATTTTCGAATAGAAATGCATCAATCTTTTCCAAAAACTGAGGGTCCTGAATTTTTTCAAAATATAGTCTAAGTTCATCATCACTCTGCCCCAAGCACCGCACCCTATTAATCCAATTGTTTTCATTTTTTGAATTTAAGCTTCCAAATCACAAAACTAAGATTGGTTAAACCTGTTCATTGCCTTTTCTAAACCATCAGAAATAATTGTTGAGACTGCTTCAGATGCTTTTTGAATTGTCTCTTTAATTAATGGGATTTCTTCTTTGCGAAATTTTTTGAGGACATAGTCTTCAGCCAGCATTCCAATCTCTCTGCCTATCCCTATTTTTACTCTTGTAAATTCTTTTGTCCCAATCTGCTGGATTATTGAATCGATTCCTCTGTGGCCTCCTGATGAACCGCCTTTCCTAATCTTGAGCTTTGCAATTTCCATATCAAGGTCATCATGAATAACTATCAGATTTTCTAGGGGGATATTAAATCTTTTAAGCACGTCTCTTACAGCCCTGCCGCTGTTGTTCATAAATGTTAAAGGCTCTATTAAAAGGACATCCTGTCCTCTTATAAAGCCTTTTGCAATAAGATATTCTTTTTTTTCTTCGAATTCTATATCAAGAAACTCGGCGATCCTCCCGGCAACCATAAAGCCGAGATTATGCCTTGTCTTTGAATATTTACTGCCATAGTTGCCGAGTCCAACAACAGCCCACAACTATTTTCCCTCTTCTTTTTGTTTCTTCTCGTCTTTAACTTCTGTCTCTTCTTCTTTCTTGCCTTTCTTGATTACTTCAGGCTCTGTTACTTCAGGCGCAGCTACAACTCCTTCAGCAGCTGGAGCAACTTCTTTCTCAACCGCAGGCGCATTAACAGTAACAATAACTTCACCCGGATCAGTCATAACTTTTACATCTTTCCCGATATTGAGATCTCGCACATGCACGGCATGATGTATCTCGAGATTAGATATGTCTATCTCTACGTGTCCTGGGATGTTGTCTGGAAGACATTCAACCTCTATCTCCCTCATAACATGTTGGAGTATTCCGCCGTCCCTCTTGACTCCAAGAGGCTCGCCTGTTGTTACAACACGAACTTTGACAATAATCTTTTCTTTAAGAGATACTTCAAAAAAATCAGAGTGAAGAATGTCGCCGTTAATAGGGTCACGCTGATATTCCTTTAGAAGTGCAAGCTTGTTTCCTCCATCAGAAAATTTAAGATCAACAAGAGTATTCTCTCCAGCTGTTGCCTTAATAAATTCTGCTATTGCTTTTTTTGACAATGTTATTGGAATAGAATCTCCTGCCCTGTATATCACGGCTGGGATCATTCCCTCTCTTCTAAGGGATCGTGCAACCCCTTTGCCCGCCTTAGTTCTTTTTTCAACATTTAGTGTAGCCCTTTCCATCTATTCCTCCTTACAGGTCGTCGACCTTCTTTATACAAAAAGTGAACTTATTGAAGATTCTTCATGAATCCTTTTTATAGCCTCGGCAAGAAGAGGAGCAATGCTTATAACCGTCAATTTTTTGCATTTTTCTTTCTTGCCGTCAAACGGTATTGTATTAGTTACTATCAATTCTTCTATTGCCGAATTGTTTATTCTATCTATTGCAGGTCCTGAAAGCACTGCATGTGTGCATGCTGCAAGCACCTTTTTTGCACCTTTCTCTGCCAGCGCAGAAGCTGCCTGAGCTATTGTTCCTGCCGTGTCTATCATGTCATCTAGTAATATTGCATTTTTCCCTTTTACATCTCCGATAACATTCATTACCTGAGATATATTTGCGGCTTCGCGTCTTTTGTCTATTATTGCAAGCGACGCGCTGAGCCTTTTTGCAAATGCTCTTGCCCTTTCAACACCTCCTGCATCAGGAGAGACTATGACAACATCTTTTAAATCGCATTTCTTTATATAGTCAAGAATAACAGGCGCAGCATAAAGGTGGTCAACAGGAATATTAAAGAATCCCTGAATTTGTCCTGCATGCAGATCAACTGTAAGAACCCTGTTTGTGCCTGCAACAGTTATAAGGTCTGCGATAAGCTTTGATGATATAGGAACTCTCGGCTGTACCTTTCTATCCTGTCTTGCATAACCATAATATGGTATTACTGCGGTTATCCTTCCTGCAGAAGATCTTTTCAAAGCATCAATCAAAAGAAGAAGTTCAATAATATTACTGTTTACCGGTGTGCATGTTGACTGGAGAACAAATATATCAGAGCCTCTTACATTTTCATTTATCTGAACCTGTATCTCTCCGTCGCTGAATGTGGTTATAGTTGCATCGCAAAGTGATATGCCGAGATTACTGGCTACCTCTTTAGCAAGTTCTTTGTTTGAATTTCCTGTTAAAAGTCTTATGCCTTCTGGCATTCTGCCTC
This sequence comes from Nitrospiraceae bacterium, assembly GCA_021373015.1. Lineage (NCBI taxonomy): Bacteria > Pseudomonadati > Nitrospirota > Nitrospiria > Nitrospirales > Nitrospiraceae > Nitrospiraceae bacterium. Next base: position 10,827 of record JAJFTJ010000017.1, on the reverse strand, counting down.
CTTATACTTCGCTCTATGGCTGGGGCGGGAGGATTCGAACCTCCAAATGGGAGATCCAAAATCTCCTGACTTGCCATTTGTCGACGCCCCATCTTCCAGTGAAAAGTTAACAGGATTAATTAAAAATATACCCATTTGTCAACTATCCACTTCGGTCAATGTATCAACAATTTTGCACCAGTTCGGCCTCATCATCTCAGAAGCCTTATCTGCTGTTTCTCTGTCTTTGAACAAGCCAAAAACAGTAGGCCCGCTTCCGCTCATTAGTGAAGCAACTGCCCCTGCTTCAAGAAGTTTATCTTTTATTTCAGCAACAGCATGAAACTCTCCAACTACAGGAATCTCAAGGTCATTAGTAAGCATATCGGCTATCGCATTAAAATCCTGTTTCTCGAGGGTTTGACAGAAGAGTTTAATATTATTGCTTTTCTTTGTCAACTCTGGTTTTTGCTTCCTGCTCGGTTTCGAGTCGAAGCGACTGAATTCTGTATATGCCCATTTTGCTGAAACTCTTAGATCCGGCTTTACGAGAAGAAGCACATTCTTAGTGCATGGATCGAGTTTTGTTACGATCTCTCCTCTTCCTTCAATAAGGGCAAAAGGTCCTCTGAAAAAAAACGGGATGTCTGATCCAAGCATTGCGCCGATCTTTTCGAGATCTTCTGTCGGAGCATCAATTCGGTAAAGCCTATTAAGTCCAATCAGAGTACAGGCAGCATCACTGCTTCCTCCGCCAAGGCCCGCTGCTATTGGTATTTCTTTTTCTAGTTTTATTGATGCACCCTGTTTAATAGAAAACATCTGTCTGAAGAGCGCCGCCGCCTTAAAAACAAGATTTTCCTCAATGTTTATATCAGCGTTTGTCTCTACCTGCAGCGTATCATCAAAATCAAATGCAAGCCTGTCATAAAGACTCACGCTCTGCATTAGGCTCTGGATATTGTGATAGCCGTCATCTCTTTTGTTCAGAACTGAGAGAACCCAATTTATCTTGGCAGGTGCTTTAAGTGTAAACATTTTAGATTAGTTATTTGAATCGGTTATTGGTTATCTAGATTATACTTTTCTTTAAGCTTTCTTATCTTTTCTTCGACTCTTGCCTTGAGCCCTTCTTCTTTTTCATGAAGCTCTACTGCCCTCTGCCATGCCTTGAGCGCATCTTTCGGAAGTTCTTTTGCAAGATATATATCTCCAAGATGCTCGTATATGGCAGGATCATTATTGACAGCAGCGACCGCTTTCTTCTGTGTTTCCAATGCCTCGTCATACTTTCCCATTTTATAATGTACCCATGCAAGGCTGTCGATTATAAAACCATTATCGGGTTTTAATTCCAGCGCCTTTTTTATAAGAGACAGAGATTCTTCAAGATTTATTCCCTTGTCAGCAAAGCTGTAGCCTAGATAATTAAGAGCATCTGCATGATCAGGTTTTATTTCAATAGTGCGCCTCAGGTATTTGACCATGTCTTCGAATCTATTTGCCTTCTCATATATAACTGCCGCATTGAAATTGATTTCAGCATCATTTGGGAACAGCTTCATCGCATTCATCAGCACTGTCTCTGCATTTTTGTAATCTTTCATCTGAAGATATGTCGTAGCATAGTAAATGTATATTTCAGAGTTATTTTTCTCAAAACTCAAAATCTCTTCATAAATCTTTAAAGCATCATCATATTTTTTTTCTTTTGAATATATCAATCCAAGATGGACAAATGCATTTATATTTTTTGGATCAATTGAAATAATCTGCTTAAGCTCTTCTACTGCTTCATTGTATTTATTAAGCTCCTCCAGTACAACAGCCAGATAATATCTGGTCATAACATCAGCAGGTTTTGCCTCTAAAACAATCCTGAATTCCTCAACTGCCCTGTCATACTGTTTATCTTCTATGTAAAGGAATCCAAGCCTTCTATGTATGTCTTCATTTGCAGGTTCCTGTCCGCTCAGTCCCTTCAAATGCTCTATTGCCTTATCAATAGATTTTCCTTTTATATAAAGCTGTGTAAGCCTCTCCTTGGCAATATAGTTATGAGGATTGATTTCTATCCCCTTTTTGTAGAATTCCTCTGCCCTCTTTGTGTCGCCCTTGATCTCGCTTATAACTCCCATCTCTATGTATGCCGCGTCAAAACTGGGTCTTATATCGACTACTTTATTGAGATATTCTTCCGCCTTTTCATAGTTCTTAATATCCATCTGCAAAAGGCCCATATAATATAAACCCATTATATTATCAGGCTCTTTGTCCAGTAAAGATTGTAGAACTTTAGAAGATTCATCGTATCTATTTACAGATGCATAGAGCAGCCCGAGAAAAAGCTTTGCCTCTTTATTGTCTGGTTCAACCTTTAAAATCTGTTCGAAAATCCTTATTGCATCATAAGTTTTTTTCTGGCTGTTATAAAGCTCTCCCAGAACTACAAGCCCCGGCACATATTCGGGATTCATCTTCACAGTCTCTTCTGCCAGCCATATAGCTCTTTTAACATCACCGGTCCTGAGAAGCAGATAACTGATATGTGTTCTTATATAAGGCGACTGAGGGTCAAGCTTAAAGACATTGGAATAATGCGCCAGAGCCTCATCCCATTTTCCGGAAAGCTCAGCCTCATATCCAAGGATATAGTAATAATATGCATCCTTATTAACATAGAGCCTTGAACCTGTTTGTTCTTTTGTGCCTTTAAATGAACACGAGAAAACAAAAAGCAGCAGCATTAATGTTATTATTTTTGCGAACATGTTTGTATTATGCCATACAAGATTCACAGGGTCAAACAAATAGACTTGTCATGTGTATTTTCTTAGGTTATACTATCTGGAATAAAATTCAGTCTTGCTTTGTTTTCTTATGCGAATAGAACGAATTGAACTCACAGGATTTAAGTCTTTCTACGAAAGAACTGTCTTCAATCTTCACCCTGGCATAACATGCATAGTGGGCCCGAACGGTTGCGGAAAGAGCAATATTGTTGACTCCTTCCGCTGGGTTCTAGGCGAACAGAGTGCAAAGAGCCTCAGAGGCGAAAAGATGGAAGAGGTTATCTTTAACGGCTCTGCCATGAAAAAACCAAAAGGCATGTCAGATGTAACGCTTGTTGTTTCAGGGCTTGGAGATCCGACCAATAAAGACAATGGGAATATATCTGATAATCTCACACAAGTAACAAGAAGACTTTACAGAACAGGAGAAAGCGAATATCAGATAAATAAATCAGGCTGCAGACTCAAAGATGTCAAGGATCTGTTCCTGGATACAGGGCTTGAGGTAAAAAGCTATTCGATCCTTGAGCAGGACAGAATTTCTGCAATACTGAATTCAAGGCCTGAAGACAGAAGATTTATTATTGAAGAAGTCGCAGGAGTAATGAAATACAAAGCAAGAAGAAATGAGGCACAAAGTAAACTGGAGTCGTCCAGACTGAATCTGCAGAGAATAAACGATATTGTCACAGAGGTAAAAAGACAGATAAATTCACTGGACCGACAGGCAAAAAAAGCTGAAAGATATAAAAAACTTGCATCTGAGATGCATGCAATAGAGCTTAAGATCGCAAAAAGGGATTATGAACACTTAAAGGAATCCCTCGAAAAAATACTTGCAGAATACACCAGCCTTAAAGATAATGAGACAACTAAGAGAGCAGAGCTGTCTAAAATAGAAACAACTGCGGAAAAAAACCGCCTCGAACTGCTCGAAAAAGAGAAAGAGCTCGAACTGGTACAGCAGGAATTCAGGGACTTGGAAAGGTCGATCGCAGACAATGAAAGACTGATCGCAGTATCAAAGACTGAAAAAGAAAATCTTAAAGAACATCTCATAAGACTTCATACACAGAAAGAAGAGCTTGCTTCAAAAAATATCGACCTCTCGCAGAAGAACCAAGAGCTAGACAGCGCTGAATCCAAATTCAATGTTGACATCCAGGGATTAACAGAAGAACTAAGAGTAAAAAACGAGTTCATAAACAGCCTTGAAAATGAACTCAGAGAAAAAGAAAATGCCCTCGAGACAAAAAGAAAAGAAATATTCAGGGCCACGGAGGAACTCAGCAATCTCAGAAATGATATAGGCAGACTTCAGGCCTCCCTGGAAGCGCTCGAAAGAAAAGAAACAGCTCTCATAAAAGACACTGAAGATTCAAAAAAAGCATTAGATAATATTGATTTCTCAATAAAAGGCGTGGCTGATTCTCTTAGCAGCAAAAATAGCGAGTTGATCAAGCTTAATGATGAAAAGGGAAAATTCGAATCAGATATTTCATCAATAAAAAACCAGATCGAAAATTTGAGGAATAACCTCTCGGAAGCAAAAGAAGAACTTGCCTCAGGCATCTCAAGGATTGAATCACTTAAAGAACTTGTGCTTGATGCTCCTGCGCGCGAAATACTTTCTGAGGGCTCAAGCCTTCATATAGTATCATCGCTCTCAGACATTCTGAGAGTGGATCCTGAGTACGAAAAGGCTGTTGAAAATGCTTTGTCAGAAAAGGTAAATGCCTTCATTGTTAAATCCCTTGAGGATATTGAATTTGCAATAGCCAAGATCAAGGAAAAAAATCTCGGCAGAATTGCATTCATGCATGTGGATGAAAAAAACATATCTGATGCCGATGAAAAACCTGATGATGTAATAGGCAGGGCAATAGATTTTGTAAAAGTAGAATCAAAATACAATGATATTGCAAAAAATCTGCTCAGAAATATATTTATTGTTAAAGATATTAAAACAGCTTTTAAAATCAGGCGTAAAAACAGCAAGGCATTATTCGTAACGCTCGAAGGCGAGATAGTCGAACCTTCAGGCGCAGTAATCGGAGGCGAAGGCAAAGGACTCCTAAAAAGAAAAAGAGATATCAGAGAGATCGAAGATGCGGTTCAGAAAAAAAAGGACTTAATTGAGCAAAACCAGAAGGAACTTAACACTCTTCAGGAAAGACTCATTGAAAAAGAATCCCAGATAAAAGAATTGGAAGCCGCCAGAGTGGGTGTTGAGAAAGAGCTCTCGCTTTTCAAGCTCACATCAGACAATTATCTTGATGAAAAAGACAGGACAGACAGGAAGCTTTCATACCTGTCAACAGAGTTGGACAATATAAAGAACGAAAAAGAATCAATAAAAAAACAAATAACAGAAAAAGAAACATTAACAGGAGCCGGTGAGACTGATAAAAATCTCCATGAGACACAAATGACCGTTCTTATAGAAGAAATAAGCCGAAAAAAAACTGATTATGAGAAACAGCGCACAAATGCAACAGACCTGAAACTCTCATTAACATCGCAGAAGGAAAAAATTGAGGCTTTGCAAAACGAAAAAATGTCTGTGAAAAATGCGCTCGAAGAAATATCTCAGAAAGAAATATCTATCGGGCAGGAGATTAAATCAGTAGAAGAACGCATATTGCAGAAAGAAACAGAAATACTCCAGAACGACGAGTCAATAAAAGGAATGGTGGTTAATGCAGATACCCTGAGTGCAGATATATCCGGAAGAAAAGATGCAATAGCTCAGGAGAATCAGGAACTCCTTGTGCATGAACAGAGCATAAAATCCTTAAGACACGAAATAGACGGACTTTCATCAAGGGTTTCAGAGCTTGATGTTGAAAAAACAGAACATCGAATGAAGATTGAGAATCTCACAGAAAACATCAGACAGAACTATGGGATGGAGATCAATACCATAACAACAGAACCGCTGCTTCCGGAAGACGAAGAAAGACTTGCGGAATTAAAGACAAAGATACAGGAGCTAGGCCCTGTGAATCTCGGTACTCTGGAAGAGTACGAAGAACTTACAAAAAGATACGAGTTTCTTACAAAACAACAGGAAGATTTGAATAAATCAATTGCAGAACTGGAAGAAGCCATAACAAAAATAAACAGCACAACAAGAAAAAAACTAAGAGATGCATTCGATGAGTTGAAGGTAAAGTTCTCAGAGGTCTTTGTTTCATTGTTCGGGGGCGGGAAAGCAGAGCTTGTCCTGACAGATGAAAACAACATATTAGAGACAGGAATAGACATTATAGCGCAGCCTCCTGGAAAAAAATTCCAAAATATAACTTTGCTCTCAGGCGGTGAAAAGGCTTTGACAGCTTTGTCTCTTCTCTTTGCAAGTTTTCTTTTAAAGCCTACTCCTCTTTGCATTCTTGACGAGGCGGATGCGCCTCTTGATGAATCAAACACAGTCAGATTTGGGAAGATGATAAAGGAACTCTCAAAAGACATCCAGTTTATCGTAATAACCCATAACAGAGTAACAATGGAAGCCGCCGACTATATATACGGAATTACAATGGAAGAACCTGGATCGTCAAAGGTCATATCAATGCAGCTTATCGAGGCATAATATAGAAGCAGTATGAAACTGTCGTAGATAATCCAGTCTTATATGCTAAAATGTAAAACATGATCGGCTCATTAAAAGGCAGACTCATTTCGCGAAAACCTGACAATGTCATTGTTGAAGTTCAGGGCGTAGGTTATCATATTAATGTTCCGCTGACAATTCTATCCTCACTGCCTGCAGAAGGCAGCGAAGTCTTCCTATATATATATACTCATGTGCGTGAAGATGCGATTCAACTGTATGGTTTTTCATCAGAAGAAGGAAAAAAAATATTCACAACGCTCCTGAGCATAACAGGCATTGGCCCTAAAATGGCTCTTAATATACTCTCAGGCATATCTCATAATGATTTTCTTGGCGCAATAGAAACAGAAGACGTCGCGCTTTTATGCAGAATCCCAGGCCTCGGCAAAAAAACAGCGCAAAGACTGATACTTGAGCTTAGAGAAAAACTTCCTTCAAGAGAAAAAACAAAAGACGGTTTGTTTGAAGACACTCTTTCTGCATTGGTTAATCTTGGTTATAAAAAATCAGTTGCACAAGAATCACTTGAAATGGCTTACAAGAAAGGCTATAAAGACATAGAACGTCTGCTTAAGGAAACATTAAAATATCTTAACAGCAATGCCTGTGAGTAAAACAGAAGATGATTAAAAAAGATAATGAACCGGAAAGACCATTAACACCTCTTAAAAAAGAGGATGATCTTCCATATGAGATAAATCTCCGGCCAAAATCATTCAATGACTTTGTTGGACAGCACAAGATAAAAGAAAACCTAAAGGTATTCATAACAGCAGCAACTCAGAGAAAAGAACCTCTAGACCATGTGTTGTTCTGCGGTCCTCCCGGGCTCGGAAAAACAACACTTGCAACAATAATTGCAAATGAACTCAAGGTAAATATACGCTCAACATCAGGACCTGTACTTGAACGGCCTGGAGATCTTGCTGCAATACTTACAAACCTCTCTGACTTCGACATATTGTTCATAGATGAGATACATCGTCTTCCAAGAATAGTAGAAGAAGTTCTTTATCCTGCAATGGAAGATTTTCAGCTGGATATAATCATCGGTCAGGGACCGAATGCAAAAACACTCAAACTGGGGCTTCCTCGCTTCACTCTCGTGGGTGCAACAACAAGGACAGGACTCCTTACATCTCCGTTAAGAGACAGGTTCGGGGTCATAAACAGGCTTGAATTTTACGAGCCTGATCAATTAAAAGAAATCGTACTTCGTTCTGCAAAAATTTTAGAGATAGTTATCCGGGATAATGCGGCAGTCGAAATCGCTAAGCGTTCAAGGGGAACCCCCAGAATAGCGAACAGGCTGCTAAGAAGGATAAGAGATTTTGCACAGGTTATAGGCAATGGAGAAATCGACATAAAAATAACACAGCAGTCTCTTGAATCACTCGATGTTGACGAAAGAGGCCTTGATGACACAGACAGGAAACTGCTCTCAACAATAATCGATAAATTCAGCGGAGGGCCTGTTGGTGTTGATACCCTCTCAGCAGTTTTAAGGGAAGATAAAGAAACAATCGAGGATGTATATGAGCCGTATCTTCTTCAGGAAGGTTTTATCGAAAGAACTCCGAGAGGAAGATTTGCAACCAAGCATGCGTATAAACACCTTGGAAAAGCTATTCCACAGGGATTGTTTTAAGAGGATTATTTGAAAACAGCAATTATCGGACTCGCGAATTCAGGCAAAACAGCAATTTTCAACGCCCTGACAGGCCTTAGCCTTGAAACAACTATCTATCCAACCCAGACAGGAGAGCCGCATATCGGCGTTGTCAAAGTCCCTGATAAAAGGCTGGATAAACTCGCAGAAATATACAATCCGAAAAAGATAACTCATGCAACTGTAGAATATATTGATTATCTCGGCCTTACAAAGGGTGATGCAGCACAAAACAAGAAGGTCTTCGACCTTATTAAAGACGCTGACGCTCTTGTGCATGTAGTAAGAGGCTTTAATGACGAGTCTGTAATGCATCCCATGGAACGTATCGATCCAAAAAGAGATTTTGATACTATAGAGATGGAGATGATATTCGGAGACCTTGAGCTTGTTGACAAAAGACTCGAGAAGATTGAAGACAATCTCAAGAGAGGGAAAAAACCTGACGAGACAGAAAAAAAACTTCTCCTGAAATGCAAGGATGCTCTTGAAAAAGAGATGCCGCTGAGAACATTGGAATTTTCTGATGAGGAACAGAAGATAATGAAAAATCTACAATTCATGTCAATAAAGCCTGAGGTAATTGTTCTGAATATCGGAGAACAGGATCTGAACTCAGAAAAAACATCTTTAATAATCTCAGAGATAGAAAAATCATTAAAAGAGCCTCAGGTAAAAGTCCTGAGCCTATGCGGTAAATTCGAAATGGAAGTTGCACAGATGGCAAAGGAAGACGCAAAGGCATTTCTGGATGACATGGGAATTGCAGAACCTGCTTTAAATAAGCTGATCACGATTTCATATGACCTGCTGGGATTAATATCATTTCTTACTGCAGGGGAACCTGAGGTGAGGGCATGGACAATAAGAAAAGGCATGACTGCATCTGAGGCAGCAGGAAAGATCCATTCTGACATCGAAAGAGGCTTTATAAGAGCAGAGACCGTTTCATATGATGATCTTATCTCGAACGGAAGCATATCTGTAGTGCGCGAGAAAGGATTGTTAAGACTTGAAGGAAAAACTTACGAAGTAAAAGACGGAGACATAATAAATTTCAGATTTAATGTGTAAGTTCTTACTACTTTTTGATTTTATTTTTTATTGGGGATGTGTCCCTGATTATCCTGAAGTAGCATTGTGTGCTTTTTGAAGCTCCTTTATAAAAAAGGAATGATTCTTAATTTCCGCTGGTGAATCCAAGCTCGCAAACATTACAGTTATTCTCTTGCGTTGTTCATTTATTAAAAACCGGTACTCATCAAAAACCTCATGTGATTGGATTGGGGCATACCGCCTCAATACTAATTCATCTTTAGATTCAGAGACTGAATTATAACCTTTAAGCTGCTCTCGTAGAGAAGAAAAAATTTTCTTAGATGATAACTTAGAAGGAAATTGGTAGCTAAAAATATAAACGGACACATCTGTATCGACAAAGTATCCTTTAAAGTTGGTATAACCATAAATCAGTGCCTAGCGAAAGGATTGCTGCCATTTCTGTTCGAGTTCCTTACTAGGTTTTGAATTACATGCCAATAATATAAGGCTAATTAATAAAACTATCTCTTTTTACTTTTCTGCTTGCTTCTTGTTGAAATAAAGATTTATTACTTTTTTATATTTTTTGTTCATTCTATATTTTTCAAAAGTCTTTCTTATTTTTTTATCATTATCAGTAATAGGAGATTGCAATTTATAAATAAGGTTTTTTAAACTTGCTCCATCTACAATAAGAGCAGAATCAAAAAAACATTTTGGATTATTTATTAGTAATTCTTCAATAACTTCACCAAAATACTCTGCAAATTCTGCATTTGTTAACCCATACTTAGCTAGCTCCAAAAAATTAGCAGTATATATATATGACTTACAAGAGGTTGCTTTTATTTTAGCTTTTTCCAAAATTTCAAAAAAAAGATTGTAATCGGTCATGTATAATTCATCAAAATTATTTTTTAAGCAATCAAGTGTAGCATTTTTCTCAGTGCATAAAGAGCCTCCATAACAGGATTCTGAATAACAAAAACCAAACAAAAATAAAATAATAATAACTAAACACCTTTGAAAACAGTCTGTCATATTTATCTCCTTAGTATTACCGTTCCTTTTTCTCCTTCTTGCAAAATATCCCATACTTGTTGACACTTGTCGGGTTCTATAGTAATACACCCTGCAGAACCGCGCCATGTATTGCTTTTCCCACAATGAATATTAATGCCTATTGCATATTTTTTATTATTTTGTGCAGGATTTGCATCAAGAGTTGGAATTTGGCCACCATTTTTTAATCTAACTCCGGGCTTTTTCCTCCTATGTCCTTTTAGGCCATATACTGCATTGTAAGTTCCCTCAGCAATGCCTGGGGATAAACTTGTAGGATTGGGCCAGCTACTACCCAATACCATTACCAGGCTCCACTTTCAGCTGTTACTATAATAAGAGCGCCGTATGCATCTCCTTTTTTAGTACCTCTTTCATAAATATCTATGACAAATAACCCCATCGGATCCACCCAATTCACCACATTATTCCCTACATACCTATACAAATTCACATCCCCACCTTTAAACCCAATCGGATCATTTGATATAAATCTCCCGCTATTCGGATCATAATATCTGTTCAAATTATAATGCTTTCCTGTTTCTTCGTCAAAGTATTGTCCGGGGAATCTCAGGTTATTAACGATGGTTGATGTTGAGTCAACTATTGCTTCGCCAAATGATGTGTATTTAGCGCTCCAGACTGTGTTTCCACTGATGTCTGTC
>JAJFTJ010000016.1 GCA_021373015.1 Nitrospiraceae bacterium | reverse complement strand
CATCTTCTGCGGTGTGCCAAGATGGTCATTGTGATAGAAATAATAATTTCCATTTTCAAGCATAAAGACTGGGTTTGTTCCCCAGATGCTGTTTGGCATCCAGCCATATGCTTTTTTGATGTTTCCTGTTGAGTCATATTCTCCGATTAATCCTTCATCAGCATAGAGATAATAAGTGGCTTGTCCGTTTATATCTTTCTTTATCCTTCTTCCAAATGGGTCGTAGGTGTAGGCTGCGATTCTGCCATTATCTTTCCCTGCAAGTCGTAATGAAATATGACAGTCCCTGCTGAGGTTGTCTTTTTCACCCTCTGGCCGTTGCTGTCATAATTGAATGAAAGAGCTTTTGTGCCTGCTATACTTTGCTTACTGAAAAGAACTCTATTATCTTTGTGAGTGTATTTTTTAAATCTTCTCTGCTCACAACTGCATCTATCATCCCATGCTCGAGCAAAAATTCCGCTCTCTGAAAATTATCAGGAAGCTGCTGCTTGATTGTCTGCTCAATAACACGAGGCCCTGCAAAACCAATAAGACTCTTTGGCTCAGCAATTATTATGTCTCCAAGCATTGCAAAGCTGGCAGCAACACCGCCGAATGTCGGGTCTGCAAGAACTGAGATAAATGGAACTCCGTTGTCTTTAAGTCTTCCAACTGCTGCAGATACCTTTGCCATCTGCATAAGCGAGAATATTCCTTCCTGCATTCTTGCGCCTCCTGAGGAGGCAACGCTTATAAAAGGGATCTTTTTTTCGAGCGCTGTTTCTGCAGCTCTTGATATTTTTTCACCCACAACAGAGCCCATGCTTCCGCCCATGAATGAAAAGTCCATGACAGCAAGCACCACAGGATTGCCGTTTATTAAAGCATTGCCGCATAACACAGCATCAGCAAGTCCGCTTTTTTTCTGGCTCTCCTTGATTCTTTCAGGATATGTCACGGTGTCCTTAAAATTAATAGGATCACCTGATTTCATATCAGTATCAAATTCAGCAAAGGTTCCTTCATCAGTGATAAGATCGAGCCTTTCTTTTGCGCTTATCCTGAAATGATAATTGCATTTAGGACATACCATAAGATTCTTGTCGATTTCTTTCTTGTAGATAATCTCTTTGCAGTTGTCACATTTTACCCACAGACCTTCCGGTATTTTTACTTTCTTTAGTGTTTTTAGTTCTTTTGTTCTCTTAAACCACATTAGATATTTATTTCCTCTCCGTCTTTTAGAATTCTGATATTAGACATCTTGAGCAGTTTTATTTCCTTTGTTATTGTTTTAATATGCTGAGGCTTAGGATGAGTTATTAAAATCCTGTCAGGAATTATTTTCATTTTTTCTATCTCTTTTACCAATACCGCAGGGGTTAAATGCCCTATACGCACAGCAAACTCAGTCATTTTATTTGGGAATGAGACCTCGATTATAGCTGCATTTATTTTTGTTTTGCATTCATGTTCCCATAATTCATTTGTCGGGCCTGTATCGCCTGTGTAGAGCAATCTCTTTTTGTTTTTATCTTCAAGCACGTATCCTACAGCAGGGATTGAGTGATTAACTTTATATGCAGTCAATTTGTAGCTGTCAACTTTTGTCGTTTTATTCAGTTTGATTCTCAGAAGTTTCAAAACCGGATTTTTGCGTGAAGGTATAGCCGTAAAATCAGGCCATATTTTATTGTTCAAAAGATTTTCCTTGAGTGTTTTAAGTGTATTCTCAATCCCGATAACTGTTACAAAGTGCTTTTTGTTTTTTATGATTATGTTGTCGGCAAGAAAAGGGATTCCCCTTATATGGTCAAGGTGCGCATGTGTTAAGACAGCATAGCGTATATTCCACTGCTGGTTTTCAGAGAGCCCTGCTCCTATAGTGCCTGCGTCAAACAACAGTTTCCCATCAATGAGAAATCCCGGAGGATTGAATCCGGGGAATTCTGCACCGGAAGAACCCAGTACTTTCAATTTCATACAAGTATCTCCATCTCTTTCCATGCCCTTAAGAATGCCTCTACAATATTCGCATCTACCTGTCTGCCTGAACATTTCTTCAGTTCATCAAATGCAGTCTCACTAGTTAATGCCTTTCTGTATGGCCTGTCTGTTGTCATTGCGTCAAATGTGTCTGCAACTGCGATTATCCTTGCAATCAATGGTATTTCATCAGACTTGAGTCCGTCAGGATAGCCGGTCCCGTCATATTTTTCATGGTGACCTCTCATGCCCGGAATAACATCTTTGAGTTTTTTAACATGGTTTAGTATATCTGAACCAAACTTAGGATGCATATTCATTATTTTTAATTCTTCTGGATCAAGCTTGCCCTCTTTAAGAAGTATTGTGTCTTTTACCCCGATTTTCCCTATATCATGAAGGATTGCTGCAAGCTTAAGATTCTCTATTTCTTCTTTGCCAAGCCCCATCATCCGTCCGATTGCAAGGCTGAAATTCATAACTCTTTTTGTGTGGCCGCCTGTATAGGGGTCACGTTTTTCTATTGTCTCAGCAAGCGCCTGAGCAGTGCCGTAAAAGGTATCTTTTAGTTCCTGATAAAGATTTGCGTTTTCTATTGCAACTGCAACTTGATTTGACAGGGCAGTGAGTATCTCCAGATCATCATCTGAAAACTTGCCTGATTTTTTATTTATTGTCTGCAGTACTCCAAGAATTTTATTTTTTGTTTTTACAGGCACGCAGAGCATATCTCTCGTTACAAAATCGCTTTTTTTATCAGCACCCCCGAAAAATCTTGTATCTGACTGGACATCATGTATGATAACTGGTTTCCCTTTTTCGGCAACCCATCCTCCGATTCCCTCGCCTTTTTTTAACCTTACCTCTTTTAGCTTGTTTCCTTTTTCACCAAGCGCAACCTCGAAAAAAAGCTCTCCTGTTTCAGGATCTATCAGCAAAAGACTTCCTGTCTCTGCATTGAGCAGTCTGGTTGATGCTTCTATCGCCTGTTTTCTGATTTCTCTTGTATCAAGAGTGGAGTTAATGAGAGCTGCGAGATCGATAAGAGTTTTTAACTGTTCAAGTTTTTTTTCTAACATAGGAGCCTATCCTACTGCTTTTTTTAAGCTTATTACAAATTCCCTGAGTGATTCATCAGAATTTTCCTGTATCTTTTTCACAATTGCGCTTCCTACAATCACACCATCCGAGAATCCAGCTATTGATGAAGCATCTTCTGGGGTTGATATTCCAAAACCAACTGCTATGGGTTTATCAGTTAGTCTGCGTATTGAGTCTATTGATTTTCCTAGAGAGCTGTCGATTGAGAGTTCAGCGCCAGTAATGCCTGTCATCGAAACATAATATATAAAACCTCTTGATTTACTTGCAACCTTTTTTATTCTGTCAGTGGTCGATGTTGGCGCAAGAAGGAATATAATTGCAACAGATGATTTTTTTGTAAGCTTTATAAGCTCATCTGCTTCATCAGGAGGAAGATCAGGGATTATCAGTCCGTCGACTCCTGCATCTTCAGCGTCTTTTATGAATGCTTCTTCGCCATATTTAAAAATAGGATTGTAATATGTCATTAAAATAAGAGGGATTTTAGTTTTTGTACGCAGGTCTTTTACAAGCCCTATGATTTTTCTGAGTGTTGTGCCTTTGTTTAATGAGCGTTCTGCTGCACGCTGTATTGTGGGTCCGTCTGCAAGCGGATCAGAGAATGGAACTCCAAGTTCGATAATATCTGCGCCGCATGATTCGAGAATAAGAACCAGTTCTTTTGTCTTTCCAATGGTTGGGTCGCCTGCCATTATATATGGTATAAGAGCTTTTTTATTCAGTGCTTTTAATTTTTTGAATGTTTTCTCTATTTTGTTCACAGATTTGCACCTTTCATCTTTGCAACCTGCTGCACATCCTTGTCTCCCCTTCCGGATAGATTGACTATTATGATTTTGTTTTTTGCCAGTGAAGGGGCAAGATTTACAGCCTCTGCAATTGCATGTGCAGATTCAAGCGCAGGGATTATGCCGTCAGTTTTTGACAAGAGTTCAAATGCAGCAAGCGCCTTTTCGTCAGTTGCGTATGTATATTTGGCTTTTGTTATTTCCTTAAGAAATGAATGTTCAGGACCGACTGCCGCGTAATCCAGTCCTGCTGATATGGAGTGTGTTTCTAACACATTACCGTCCTCATTTTGGAGAAGATATGTCTTGCATCCCTGAAAAATACCAAGAGATCCTCCTTCGAATCTAGCAGCATGTTTTCCACTGTTTATTCCTTTTCCTCCAGCTTCAACCCCTATCATTTCTATATTGTCATCGAGAAATTCATGGAACAATCCCATTGCATTGCTTCCGCCTCCAACGCACGCTATAAGGTAATCAGGCAGTCTGCCTTCAGCTTCGAGTATCTGTTTTCTGGTTTCTTTCCCGATAACCGACTGAAAATCTCTGACCATCGATGGGAAAGGATGAGGCCCGAACACAGTGCCAAGAACATAGTGAGTTGTCCTTACATTTGTTGTCCAGTCTCTCAAGGATTCGCTTATTGCGTCTTTCAATGTCTTAGAGCCGATATTTACTTCTGTTACTTTTGCACCCAGCAATTTCATCCTGAAAACATTGAGCGCCTGTCTCTCGGCATCAATAGATCCCATATATACTTCACATTCAAGACCGGTAAGTGCAGCGCCTGTTGCTGTTGCTACTCCATGCTGTCCAGCTCCAGTCTCGGCAATAACTCTTTTTTTCCCAAGCTTTTTTGCAAGCAGACACTGCCCCAGCGCATTATTAATTTTATGAGAACCTGTGTGTGCAAGGTCTTCTCTTTTTAGATATATTTTTGCGCCGTCAAGATATTCAGTAAGTCTTTTTGCAAAATAAAGAGGCGTTGGTCTTCCGATGTAAGTTTTCTGAAGATGTTTGAGTTCTTCCTGAAAAAATTTATCTTTTTTTGATTTCAGATATGCGGTTTCCAACTCTGCAAGTGCAGGCATTAATGTCTCAGGTACAAATCTTCCGCCGTATTTTCCGAAGTAACCTTTTTTCATTTTCTTTTTATGCTGGAATCAAGATTTTTATTGCTTATTATATCACATAAACTAGTTCTCAACCTTTGTTGAAACACTGTGGAAATTGTTGATTGATTTGACCACAAAAAATTAATTGAGTAATATTATTATTGTCAATGGAGGACAAAGAGATTGATCCCATTTAAAGATGATAATCCCATAAAGACATTCCCTTTTATTACAATCGGAATAATAGCACTAAACATAATTGTTTTTATCTGGGAACTTACTTCACCTATTGGAGAGAAAACAATAGTTGCCAGTTACGGCGCTCTTCCTTCATCTATACTCTCTATGCAAGGCAATCAGCCTGTCAGTCCTGCTCTGACTGTTTTTTCTTCAATGTTTATGCACGGAGGAATTCTTCATATTGCAGGCAACATGCTTTATCTCTGGATATTCGGAAATAATATTGAAGACAAACTGGGGCATTTCAGATTCATTGCATTTTATCTGCTTGGCGGCATAGTTGCTGCATATTCGCATGCTATAACTAACCCAAGTTCAAATATTCCCATGATAGGGGCAAGCGGAGCTATTGCAGGAGTTCTGGGTGCATATATAGTTCTTTTCCCGCATGCAAGAGTCCATACATTAATTTTTTTCGGATTCTTCATTGATATAGTCAGGATCCCTGCCTTGATAGTTATTAGTTTTTGGGCTATCATACAATTCATAAGCGGTGCTTTAAGCCAGGGACTTGCAGCTCATGCTGGAGTTGCATGGTTCGCCCATATAGGAGGATTTCTTTTTGGGCTGTTGACTATAAAGCTATGGTTGTTTAATAGGAGGAGTTTAGAGTGATAGTTGGGTGTCCAAAGTGTTATACAAAGCTAAAGGTTTCTGATGAGAAGATCGCTCCTGAAGGCACAAAATTCAAATGTCCGAAATGCAGCGCAATCCTTCTTGTAAAAAAACCTGCACCGCAGCCTCAGGAGATTCAACCTCAGGCAGTACACACTAGAACGACTACCGGCGCAAAAATCATTGTTGCTCATAGCAATCCTGCAGTTGTTGCAAAGATAAGCAGCCTCCTTGCTAGGAATGATTTCTCGGTTTTAACAGCGCAGGATGGAGTTGAAGCTGCTCAGAAGATAGCAGAAGCAATTCCTGCTGTTGCAATACTCGATGTTGCTCTTCCAGAGATATTCGGTTTTGATTTGTGCAAACAATTCAAGGATAAGGCAGAAACTCGTGATATAAAAGTTATCCTAATAAGTTCAATATATGATAAGAATCGTTATAGAAGAGAGCCTAATTCTTTATATGGAGCTGATGATTATATTGAAGAGCACAATATAAATAGTCTGCTTATTGAAAAAATTAATTCAGTATTAGGAAATGAAAGGCCGGGCATAGAACAGAAAAAAGAAGAGACAAAGGAAACGTTGCAGCAAGAGATATCAAACAGACCTGTATTTGACAGGCTGGAAACACCGAAGGTTGAAAGACATGCGCCTGCTTCTACAGTTTCTAATGGCAATGAAGAGCCTTTCTCAATGCCTAAAATACAGAAGCCGTCATTTTCACCTGAACCTTCGATTTCAAAAACAGCAGAAACTTTTACACGACCTGAAATAACGCTGCCGCCTGTTACTGAGGAAATTACCGCTAGAGAAGAGATAAAAATACAGCCGGCAAAAAAAGAAATTATTGAAGAAAAAAACCCTGCAGTGGAAAAGGCCCGCAGACTTGCAAGGACTATTGTTGCTGACATTTATTTATACAGTCCAACAAAGATGGAAAGCTCAATGAAGAATGATAGTTTTAGCGCTGACTTTGCTCCGGAGATTAGAGAAGGGCTAAAACTGTACAACGACCGTGTTGCAAAAGAAGTAAGGGAAAAGGGTGATTTTTTCAATGAGGCAATAAACAATTTTATAAGGGAAAAGAAGAAAACCCTAAATCTTTAAAAAATACAAGAAAAAAGCTGAAAATCAGAGTTTTAAAGAGATTTAATTATTTATTTACTACCTAGATGACCTTGCTTTGCTACTTGTTTACCTAGTATATTAGCACTCACTTGGTTAGACTGCTAACAACCAAAAATGGGAAACTGTAAAACAATAATTTTAAAGAAAGGAGAAAAAGCTATGAAGTTTAAACCACTTAAGGACAGAGTATTAGTAAAGTATTCTTCAGAAGAGGAAAAGACTGCTGGCGGTCTTTACATCCCTGACGCAGCAAAGGAAAAACCACAGAGAGGTACAGTTGTGGCAATAGGCGCAGGCAGAGTTACTGACGATGGAAAGCGCCAGACAATGGAAGTTAAGGTTGGGGACACAATACTCTTCGACAAATACTCTGGTTCGAAGATAAAGATGGACAATGAGGAATATCTTATCATCAGAGAAGAGGATATCCTCGGTATTGTTGCATAGTTAAGAATTAAGAAAATAAAAGATTATTAGGAGGAAAATCATGGCTAAACAGCTTGTTTTTGACGAGGCAGCAAGAAGCGCTCTTTTAAAAGGCGTAAGCATCCTTACAGATGCAGTAAAGGCTACATTAGGGCCAAAGGGCAGAAATGCAATTCTTGATAAAAAATATGGGGCACCTACAATCACAAAAGACGGTGTATCAGTTGCAAAAGATATAGAGCTTAAAGATCCATGGCAGAATATGGGAGCACAGCTTGTAAGAGAAGTTTCATCAAAGACCTCTGATGTTGCAGGCGACGGTACAACAACTGCTACGGTTCTCGCGCATGCCATTTTCAGAGAGGGCATAAAGAATGTTGTTGCAGGAACAAACCCTATGGATATTAAGAGGGGTATTGAAAAGGCAGTTGAAACGGTTGTTGCAGAGATAAAGAAACTTAGCAAGCCTGTTCAGGACAAAAAAGAGATTGCACAGGTAGGAACAATATCTGCTAACAATGATGTGTCAATCGGACAGCTTATCGCTGAGGCAATGGATAAGGTCGGCAAGGATGGTGTAATCACTGTTGAAGAGGCAAAGAGTATGGCAACAACCCTCGATGTTGTTGAGGGTATGCAGTTCGACAGAGGATACATCTCACCATATTTCATTACAGACCCTGAGCGTATGGAATGCGTGCTTGATGATGTATTCATTCTTATTAATGAAAAGAAAATATCGAACATGAAAGATCTTCTTCCAATCCTTGAGCAGACGGCAAAGATGGGGAAACCTCTTCTTATAATTGCTGAGGAAATTGAAGGAGAAGCGCTTGCTACACTTGTTGTTAACAAACTTCGCGGAACAATACATGTATGCGCTGTCAAGGCTCCTGGCTTTGGCGAAAGAAGAAAGGCAATGCTTGAGGATATAGCTATACTTACTGGCGGAACAATGATTGCCGAAGACCTTGGGATTAAACTTGAAAGCATCAAAATATCTGATCTCGGAAAAGCAAAGAAGGTAACAATTGATAAAGAAAACACAACAATTGTTGAAGGTGCAGGCGATCAGACCAAGATAAAGGGAAGAATCAAACAGATAAAGGCGCAGATAGAGGAAACAACATCTGACTACGACAAAGAGAAATTGCAGGAGCGTCTTGCAAAGATTGTGGGCGGAGTTGCAGTTATTAATGTCGGCGCAGCAACAGAGACAGAGATGAAAGAGAAAAAGGCAAGAGTTGAGGACGCTTTGCATGCAACAAGAGCGGCAGTTGAAGAGGGAATAGTCCCAGGAGGCGGTGTTGCTCTCCTCAGAACAATTTCTGCACTTGACAAACTTAAACTTGATGCTGACCAGCAGGTTGGGGTTGAGATTATAAAGAAAGCGCTTGAAGAGCCGGTAAGACAGATAGTATTCAATGCTGGTCTTGAAGGTTCAGTTGTTGTTGAAAAAATCAAGAACTCAAAAGATGTGAACTACGGCTTTGATGCTGACAAAGAAGAGTATGTAGACATGATGAAAGCAGGTATCATTGATCCTACAAAGGTTACAAGATATGCTCTTCAGAATGCTGCATCAGTTGCAGCATTGATGCTCACAACAGCTGTTATGGTCACAGACATTCCAGAGGAAGAAAAGCCAAAGATGCCTGGCGGTCCCGGCGGAATGGGCATGGAAGGAATGTACTAAACCGGATATAAAGGTTAGCTGTAATGCAGTTAAACAAAAGGGGCGTCATAAGACGCCCCTTTACATTGATTGACTGTAAATCTATATTCTGGCATCCTATTAATAATGAAAAAAATAAAATTAAATATAAAAAGAGACATAAAAGTAATATTGATCTGTGTTCTATTAGTAAACATCCTCTATGCTTATATCGCTTTTATGATTCCACTTCCATTAGGGCCTGATGCAAGAGAGATCCGCATACCAAAAGGCGCTACATTCAGGCAGGTAGTGGATGTTCTCGCTAAAGAAAATCTTGTAAGAGATAAAAATCTATTTTTGTTGATCGGGAGAATTACGGGATTACATAAAAAGATAAGGGTGGGCTACTATTCGATTGCCGGCACAATGAGTCCTTTTGATATTCTCAGAATGCTTGAACGCGGAGAGATTATTCAAAACACAGTGACGATTATAGAAGGAGAATCTTTATCGGAAATAGCTGAAAAACTTGATGAGATGGAGATAGTCGACAAGGAAACTTTTAAGGCTATGGCTAAAGACACTGTATTTCTTGATTCATACAACATAGAAGCGCCTTCAGTCGAAGGTTATCTTTTTCCTGACACATACAATATACCTAAAGGCACCGAGCCCGAAGAAGTTTTGAGTTTTATGATAGACAGTATGCGCGAGAAATTTTCCGAGAAATTCAGGAAAAGAGCAGAAGAGCTCGGAATGTCAGAGAATGAAATCCTAACTATGGCCTCTATAATAGAAAAAGAAGCTGTTGTAGACAAGGAGCGTCCGATTATCTCTGCTGTTTATCATAACAGGCTCAAAAAGAATATGAAGCTTCAGGCGGATCCCACAGCCATTTACGGGGTTAAGAATCCAAGAGCAAAGGTAACTTTAAAAGATCTTAAAAGCAATACAAAATATAACACGTATGTTATCAAGGGGCTTCCTCCCGGACCGATTGCCTCGCCAGGGATAAAGTCTATAGAGGCAGCGTTATATCCGGCTGATGTTCCGTATATTTATTTTGTCTCGAATAATGACGGCACTCATATTTTTTCCACCAGCTCAAAACAACATGCAAAAGCAGTAGAGTCATACAGGGAAAAGAAAAACAAATCAAGGGAAGACAAAAAGGCTAAAGCAAATGGCAGTTCGTAAAAAAACAAAAGTTATTAATGTTGGAAAGGTAGCAATCGGAGGAGTAAATCCTGTAAGTGTCCAGTCAATGACAAAGACTGACACGAGAAATTATGCCTTAACAATAAAGCAGATCAAAGGACTTGAAAAAGCAGGCTGCGAGATAATAAGACTTGCAGTTCCTGATATGGAAGCAGCAAAGGCTCTTGGGAAGATTAAAAAAGGCATAAGCATTCCTATGATTGCTGATATACATTTTGACTGGAGGCTTGCACTTGAGGCGGTAAAGCAGGGAGTTGACGGTTTAAGGATTAATCCTGGCAATATTGGGGCAAAATGGAAAGTTGCAGAAGTTGTAAAAGCAGCTTCTGACAGTTTCATCTCAATAAGAGTAGGCGTTAATGCAGGATCACTGGAAAAACAACTGTTTGCAAAATACGGTCATCCATCTCCTGAGGCGCTTGTTGAGAGTGCGGCAGGACACATAGATATACTCGAAAGTCTTGGATTCAATTCTATAAAGGTTTCACTTAAGGCATCTAATGTGCCTACAACAATCGAAGCATACAGATTGTTCTCAAAAAAATACAGATATCCGCTTCATGTCGGAATATCAGAGGCTGGTCCCCCAGCAACGGGCATTATAAAAAGTTCTGTTGGAATAGGGCTACTTCTTTCAGAAGGCATAGGAGATACAATAAGAGTTTCACTTACAGCAGAGCCGATAGAAGAAGTGAGAGTTGCGTATGAAATACTTAAGGCGCTTCATATAAGAGAAAAAGGTGTGGAGATAATCTCATGCCCTACTTGCGGCAGATGCAATATTGATATTAAAAAACTTGCAGTAAAAATTGAAGCAAGACTAAAAAATATTAAGAAACCAATAACAGTTGCAGTAATGGGATGTGTTGTTAACGGTCCGGGAGAAGCGCGCGGAGCTGATTTTGGAATTGCAGGAGGGAAAGGCAGAGGCATCTTGTTTAAAAAAGGAAAGATTATAAAACAGGTAAAAGAAGAAGAACTCCTCGATGCTTTGTTAAAAGAGATTGAGGATTAATTGCTGCCTATTTTTTTAATTAAGATAGAAACGTTTACTTCAAAAGTTTGTAATCAGCTGTAAGTTTGACAAAGGACCATCTGTCTGTTAGCGTATGATTATTAGATAATTTTTTAAAACTGTGGAAGCATGAGGAGATAATGGAGCTGATTCGCATACCAAGGGTCATGCAGGATACAACAAAGGTGCATCTTCTGCACGGAAGAACAATAGGCTTTGTGCCGACAATGGGCGCATTGCATGAAGGACATATGAGCCTGGTGAGGATGTCTAAGGCAGAGAACGATATTACAGTTGTCAGTATATTCGTAAACCCAAAACAGTTTGGACCAAAAGAGGATTTTTCGAAATATCCACGCGATGCTGATGGAGACATTGCAAAACTAAAAGCAGAGGGGATAGATGTTCTTTATATGCCTGATGATTCTTTGGTTTATCCTGAAAATTTTTCAACCTTTATTGATATGAATGGACTCTCTGAAAAACTCTGTGGAGCTTACAGACCGGGTCATTTCAAGGGCGTATGCACAGTTGTTGCAAAACTCTTTAATGTTGTTAAGCCTACAAGGGCATATTTCGGGCAGAAAGATTTTCAACAGTGTGTGGTTATAAAAAAAATGGTTAAAGACCTTGATATGGCTGTTGAAGTTGTTGTTAGTCCGATATTCAGGGAAGAAGATGGGTTGGCTATGAGTTCGAGAAACAGATATCTCAATAAAGAAGAACGCAATGCAGCAGCGGTAATCTATGAATGCCTTTCAAAAACTGCTGATATGATAAGGTCTGGTATAATTGATAAGAAGAAGATTAAAAAAATGATGAAGGATAGATTGTCTAATGAATCATTTGTTGCTGAGATTCAATATGCATCAGTGTATGATCCACAGACGCTGGATGAACTTGAAAGAGTTGAAAAGCAAGCACTTCTTGCTGTTGCACTGAAAATAGGGGAAACAAGATTGATAGACAATATGTTAGTAGATGTAAAATAAAATATGGAGGTGACCAAGATGCTGCAACGAGTTTATATACAAATATTAGATAATCCGATGGAAGATGTTATGCTGTCTGCAGACAGGTTTGATGCCTCTATGACTAACAAGCTTCTGGCTGAGAAGCTTCAGAATGAAATGGGCAAGACATATCCTTTCATGGTGTCTGTTGAATATGTGGATTTGTTCACTGATGAGGATGATGATTTCGGAGATGTCAGGGAACTACTTAGGCATGGAGCAATAACAACACCTGTTGTAGTTATAAACGGTGTGCCAAGGATATATGGAGGCATCCCATCGTCAGTTATTAAAAAAGAAGTTGAGAATATTCTTTCCTCAGGGCTGGTTCACTAACAATTTGCTGGTTCAGGGCTTATGCCCTGAACCAGCATTATAATTTCTTTAATTAAGCTTTATAAAAAAGCGTCTATTCAAGATTTATTGTTTCGTCAAATGTAATAGACTGCCGTTTTCTTAGTTCATCGATTTTGTTTAAAGGTTTTTCAAGCATATTTTTCCTTGTTCCAATAAGTTGATCGTATTGTTCTTTTGCTGAGTCAAGGCGTTCTCCCATGGTTGTAAAGACCTTTTTGTAATTTTCCCACTGCTTGTGAAATTCTCCGAGAAGTTTTATTATCTCAGAGGCAGTCCTCTCCATATTAAAATTTTCAACAGCCTGTCTTATTACAGCAAGAACTGCATATAGCGTGAATGGCGAACAGAGGATTACTTTCTGTTTCAATGCCTCGTCCATTATTGTTATGTCAGCCTCATTAATAAAACTAAAAACCTGCTCATTCGGGATGAAGAGTATTACATAATCGACAGTATTGTCGGCTGTATCAATATAATTCCTATTTGTTACCTGCTTGATCATTATTTTCATGTTTTTTACTAACTCTTCCTTAAAGCGCTTTCTGTCATGTTCTGTCTGTGAATCAAGATAATGCTGGTAGTTATCAAGAGGGAATTTAACATCCATATTTATTTTCAATTTGTTCGGCAGTAAAAAGGTGTAATCAGGCCTGTTTGCTGATTCCTCGACAGTCTTTTGCTTTATATAATTCAGGCCCTCAACCATTCCAATGAGCCTGATTATGTCCTCGGCCATTCTCTCGCCCCATTCGCCTCTTTTTTTCGAGCTTGCAAACGCCTGCCGCAAATGTTCAGTTGTGTCTTTGAGTTTTGTTGTTATGTCTGAATGGGTTTTAACGAGTGATGATATTTCCGAGCTTCCTTTCTCAACATCCGACATTTTTTTCTGAACATCAGAAAGAGTTTTGCTCATCTGCTCGATGCTTTTATCAATAAGTTCTTTTTTGCCTTCAAGTTTTTCTCCTGCAATGTTCAGAAAATGGTCTGAGTTTTTTGCAAGCACATCCAGGGATAAAGACTGAAAGGTTTCTTTCAGCTTCTGCTCCATATCCTGAAAGTTCTGCTGAGAATGCTTCAGGAAATGGACTTTTGCCACAAGCCATATAATAATTGCTGATAATATTAAAACTGTAACACCAAAAATTACATAGCACATTTTTTTCCCTTTACTGTATTGTATTTTAATATATTTATCAGACTTAATATCTATCTAATGCTACTGATACAACATGTATTTGAATGTACTATTTATTTAACCAACGACTGCCATTTATTCTTGAATTCAACGAACCTGTTTCTCTTAATAGCTTCTCTGATTTTTCTAAAAAAGTCGAGGTAAAAATAAAGATTATGTATTGTATTGAGTCTCATAGATAATATTTCTTTTGCAAGGAACAGATGCCTTAAATATGCCTTGGAGAAATTTCTACATGTGTAGCAGCCGCAGTTTTCATCAAGAGTTGAATTGTCTTCTTTAAATTCTGTGCGTTTGATGCTGATTCTGCCATTGCTGGTAAAAAGCGTACCGTTTCTGGCATTTCTTGTAGGCATAACGCAGTCAAACATATCAAACCCTGCTTCCACTGCCACAAGCATGTCATAAAGGTCGCCGATTCCCATAAGATATCTTGGTTTATCCTGCGGCATTATAGGCGCAATAAAATTTATTATCTCATGCATCTCTTCTTTTGGTTCTCCAACGCTTACACCGCCTATTGCATAACCGTCGAATCCTATATCAACTATCTCTTCAAGGCTTCTTTTCCTCAAATCTTTATACATCCCGCCTTGTATTATTCCGAATAATCCTTGATTATTTTTATGATATTCTTTGCACTGTTTTACCCATTTTGTTGTAAGTTCAAGGGATTTCTGGCTGTACTCGTAAGTTGAGGGATACGGCGTGCATTCATCAAATGCCATGCAGATATCAGAGCCAAGCTCAGACTGTATTTCCATTGCGATCTGCGGGCTGATAAAATGCATGGAGCCGTCGAGATGTGATTTAAAGTGAACGCCCTTTTCATCAATCTCTCGTAATGCAGAAAGACTGTAGACCTGGAAGCCTCCGCTGTCAGTCAAGATTGGTCCATCCCATCCCATGAATTTATGCAGTCCGCCCAGCTTTGCTATTGTCTCGTGGCCGGGCCTCAGATAAAGGTGATATGTATTGGAGAGAATTATTTCAGAGCCGATCTCTTTTAATTCAAGAGGAGACATGGCCTTTACTGTTGCCTGAGTTCCTACAGGCATGAATACAGGAGTGTTTATGTTCCCATGCTCTGTCTCGATAATCCCCAGACGTGAATTTTCATCCTGCGAAATGATTTTAAAGTTCATGTTTGGTAGTTTACATTCTGGTAATGAAGATTGACAACTGTCTGAGTTATATTCATAAGGAAAACTTGTAATGAAAATCGGAATAATGTTAAATTTATCTGAAAAAAGATTTAATACTTTATCGCCGGGAGAGAGAATGAAAAACAGACTTGTAGAATTAGTACTTGAGAAATCTTTTAAATACAGCGAAGAACCTGTTTTTAAACTCGTGTCCGGCAGAATGTCCAATTATTATTTCAACTGTAAATCAGTAACGCTTCACCCTGAAGGAATGTATCTCATAGGCAATCTGATGTTTGGGATGATAAAGGATCTTAATATAAGCGCAGTCGGAGGCCTTACACTTGGAGCTGATCCAATAGCATATGCAATATCATATACATCCTATCTGAAAAACAAACCTATTGAGGCATTCGTTGTGAGAAAGACAGCAAAGTCTCACGGCACAATGCAGTGGATCGAGGGAAATGTTAAGAAGGGTGACAGGATTGTGATTATTGAGGACGTACTAACAACAGGCAAATCATCTATTGAGGCAATCAATAGGGCAAAAGAAGCTGGACTAGATATAGTTAAAGTCATAAGCCTTGTTGACAGACAGGAAGGCGGAAGAGAGAGCATTGAGGCAGCAGGCCACAAAGTTGAAGCTCTTGTTTCAAGAGATGACGTAATGGAGCTTTACAGAAAACTTAAGAAAAAATAAAATCTTCAGGATTAACTCACAAGGAGTTCGTAGATATTTTTAATTGATGCCTTTGTATCTTTTAATCTTAAAAGCAGGTCATCCTTATTCTTTAACCCTATGAATCCAGCAAGCGAATCCAATATTTCCGTGTCATCTTTCGCCAGAACCTCTTGGCCTCTTAATCTAAGATAACTTTCTATGTTTCTATAAAAGATGTATGAATCATACATTAAAATTTTATCAGATTTATTTATCACGCGCGAATCTCTGAGTCTCTTGATAGCAGTCAGGGTATCCTGCACAAGTACAGAAGGATATGTCCTGCAGTTTTTAAGCTGAAGGAACTGGACAGTGAATTCAAGCTCCTCAATTCCGCCTTCTCCGAGTTTAATGTCATATGCCGCGCCTTCTTTCGAAAGCTCTTTCCTTATTCTTTCGCGCATTGCCTTTATGTCATGAGAAGATACAAGCGGCCCGTATCTTAGAAGTATATCTTTCCGCATATTCATGAAAAGTCCTGCTGTTTCTATATCGCCGCCAACAGGTCTTGCCTTGAGCAGGGCTTGAAGCTCCCAGAAAGCAGCATTGTTTCTGTAATAATCCGTAAGCGACTGAATAGATGAGACTAGAGGGCCTCTTGTACCGTCAGGTCTGAGTCTCGTATCAACTTTGTAAGCTATTCCTTCCCGTGTGTATGAGATAAGAAGTCTTAAAAGCCTTTCAGCAGTTTTTATGTCTTTTTCAGTAACATTTTCTTTTGTGATAAAAATGATATCAATATCTGAATTGAACGTAATCTCTCGCCCGCCTAATTTGCCGAATCCTATAATGCAGAGATTTATCGGAGTTTCAAGACAGTTTGAAAGTATTGCCTCCGCTGTTTTGCTGAACTGTTTAACAAGAGTAATGACATCAATTTTTTTCTGCAGATAAAGAATGCCAAGTCTGGCATCGTCAACCTGTTTCATCAGTCTTATAGCTTCGCTTAAAGAAAGTCCGCCTTGTATTTCATCTCTTAGTTCTTTCTGTATTGTTCTCAGAGTTTTTTTGAAAATTATCTGCTGTCCTATCATCTCAAGATAATCAGGACGCCTTATTATTGTTTTAGACAGATATTCACTCTGAGAAAAAATATTTATAAGCAGAGGAATCAATGCCCTGTTTTTTATAAAAATATCAAGGTATGATTCCCTTTCACTGAGCATTGCTGAGAAAGGCTGAAGATGATTTAGCGACATGTCAGGATTCGAGCTTTTTATAGCTGCATCGACAAATGCAGGAAGTATCTCGCTTAATATCCTCCTGCCTTTTAAAGTTTGGAAGTGGTATGTAGTATTTTTAATCTGCTGAATAATGCGAACGCATTTCTCTATATCCTTCAATCCTTTGGCGCTGAGATATTCTCTCGTCTCTGCTTCAGAGAATTCTTCGTCAAAGAGTATCCTGCTTTCGGAGGCAATTATTTCATCTTCTTCTGTCTGCTTTTCTATTTTGAAAAGAGAATCATATATGCCCCTTGTTTTCCCCCGCCTTGTTTCAAGCTCTGACAAGAAGGGTCTGCTCTCTGAAAATCCCATTTTTTTACCCAGCACAGCAATCTCCGTCTTGTCAGAAGGAAGAGAGTATGTCTGCAGGTCATTTAATTGCTGTAGCCTATGCTCTAGTGTTCTTAAAAATACATAATTCTCTGACAAGGTAGAAAAATCATTATTGCCGATGAGATTTTTCTGTAATAGTTTATGGAGGGTTTTTAGAGTATTTTTCTCCCTTAAAAGGGGTTCTCTTCCCCCATAAATTAACTGCAAAGCGTGAATGAAAAATTCTATCTCTCTTATCCCTCCATATCCTCTTTTTATGTCATCTTTTTTAAATGTTGAATTAATTTTTGTTTTAATCTCCCTGATTTCGTGTATTGAGCTGTGGTCAAGATATTTTCTGTACACAAACGGTTCGATCATCTTGATAAATTCTTCTCCAAGATTTTTATCTCCTGCTATGGGCCTTGCCCTGAGCAGCATTGCCCTTTCCCATGCGCGTCCCCACGATTCGTAATAGATTTCATATGCTGTTAACGATTGTGCAAGGCTTCCTTTCTGTCCTTCAGGCCTAAGCCTCAGGTCAACCCTGTAAGCAAAACTGTCTTCTGTATTCAAAGAAAGCATACGGCTAAGGACTTCAACAGCCCTGCAGTAATATTCATGGTTGTTTATTCGGTTTTTGCGAATGCCCTGCATTGTTGTTATTCCAGATGTTTCTCCTTGTTCATTTCCATAAACAAATATAAGGTCAATGTCAGAGCTGAAATTAAGCTCCTCGCTGCCAAGTTTCCCAAGGGAAATGACTGATAAGGCATCCTGCTCAGGTGTGCCATATGTGCTGGTGAGATTTTTTTTAACAATTTTCAGTGATTCATCAACTATTACATCAGCAAGCAAGCTGAGTTCCAGCATTGTTTCTGCAATATCCGTTTTTTTAAGTATATCGCGAAGAGTTATTTTCAGCATCTCTTCTTTTCTGAACATGCGCACTGCCTTCATATGATCAGCCTCGGAAATGAATCTTTCTCTCAATAATACAGTGAGAGAGTCTTTTCTGAACTGATCATTAATATTTTCTAATGTCCTAAAAAGAATATCGGGGTTTAATATGCAGAAAACAGAGAGAAACTGACTATAACTGAAAAGCAGGGAAACAGATTCTATGCTCGCTCTAAGTTTGTCTATATAATCAGGATTTTTCTCGCAGAAAATTTCAAGATTTTTGCGTGCCCTTTCAGGATCAGGCGTGGAATGAACAGCAGACTTGATAAATTTTTCCATGGATAAATTTTTACATGAAACGCATGTTTTGAACAAGGAAAAACATACTCTGTATCGCCATTACATGTCAAATTGCATTATACTTAAATATAAAATCGCTTGGAGGTTATTATGTGTGAGACTAATGCATATATTTTCAAAGACGGAAAGGAAGAGCTTTATCTTGAGAGCCTGGATTCAGCACGACCTGAAGACAGCAAGGTCTATCTTAAAAATATGTTTGGGGAGCAGAAAATATTCAACGGGAAGATTAAAGAGGTTTCGTTCCTAAAAGGAAGGGTAATTCTGGAGGAAAAATAGTTTAGTTTGCAGCTTCTTCAAAAAATTTCTCGTCTGCACTCAGTTCAATAGAAAGCGAGACGAGATTTTCTGGAAGACGCAGATGCCTAAGTCTTATCATGTCTTTTTCTGTTGTAACTATCCATTCAGCGCTGCATTCTTCGGCATTCTGCAGATCTGAAATAATATCTGTTTGCTTAAATTCATAATGATCTCGGTAAGAGCTTACTGTTTTAATATCAGCTCCCAAAAATTTTAATGTTTTTTTGAACGACTCAGGATTAGCAATAGCGCAAAGCGCTAGGATATCTTTATCTTTAGCCCAGTCAAGAGGCAGATTTTCTCCTGATTGTTTTATAAAACCAACTGGCTTATGTTCTGAAAAGAATATGCCTGCATCAGGGTTGTAGGTCTTGATCTCTTCT
>JAJFTJ010000015.1 GCA_021373015.1 Nitrospiraceae bacterium | reverse complement strand
AAGAGCTGAGACTATTACGGAATCGCCTTTATTGACGAGAGAGGATGTCACTGCCTGAAAACCTCTTCTTGCACCTGGAACGACGCGAGCAACATCCATGTTAACGAAGCTGGCAAGTTGTTCATGAAATGGAGCAATAGGCGGACTGCTTATTTTGTCCAGTCTGAAAGGTTTGCGGCAGGCATCACAGGTGGAATAGCCATCGCCATATGCTATGAGAGCTTTTCGGGCTTCGGGGGTAAGCCTTCCGGCTGCTTGGATTGGCTGTATATTGATGTATGTTTCTTCTCTGGACCGAATATCAATATTATCAGCTATTTTTCGTACTTCCGGGGTTCCGGTATCATTTTCAATGTCGTCCAGGATTTTTCTGATCCGATTTACACTTTTTTTAATGGTATTTTCTTCTTCTGGACTTGTGATATTCGGAATTCTCTGTCTGAGAGTTTCCCTAATATCTTCAAGGGCAAAAAGTGCCTCAAATGTTTTCTGTGTTCTTATATCCATATACTACCCCTAAGCTAAGACCCGGAATCGAACCGGGATATAATGGAATTGCAGTCCATCGCGTAGCCTTTCCGCCATCTCAGCATTTTGTTATTCTGTTATTTTGTACTCTTATTCCGCAGATGTACACAATCGAGGGGTTATCTGCCCAGTATCCTGTATAACTGATACCGATTTAGGAGGGCTATACCCATATTGATAAACGGGTATTCTTTTGTGGACTTCTGCGGAAATTGAGTTGAGATTAAGTTGTGAGTTGTATGAGTCGTTTTTATCTGTTCATCCATAATCTAGTTTTTATAAAGGAATTCAGCCACATTTTGATTGTTATGCTCGCTTCACAATTGTGAAGTTTATGTTTACTCATCTTAACCTGTATTTGTACCTCCTTCAGGCTAA
The DNA here is from genome assembly GCA_021373015.1 of Nitrospiraceae bacterium. NCBI lineage: Bacteria > Pseudomonadati > Nitrospirota > Nitrospiria > Nitrospirales > Nitrospiraceae > Nitrospiraceae bacterium. The sequence continues at coordinate 632 of JAJFTJ010000015.1, read as the reverse complement.
AAACGCCTTAAAATTTTTCTGTTAAAAGCTTTCCTGTTGTCATCTACAAGAAAACTTTTAAGCCAGAACCTGGAATCGAACCGGGATAAATGGATCTGCAGTCCATTGCGTAGCCTTTCCGCCACTCTGGCACTTGCGTTCACAATTGTGAACTGACAACACATCATACTCGTTTTTAATATTTAAACCTATTTTTTGAGGCAAAATATACCTTTTACGTCAAAGAGAACCTGAAATATTTCTTCAAAAGTTTTCTGCTCTTATTGATGGAGAACTTTTAAGCATAGTAAAATTACTACATTAAGCATAGTAAATTACTGAATAGTATCTGTATAATGCTAGCAAAAATATTTTTAAAAGGCTACAGCAAGCTATAGTATTCACAAAAGACGGAGAAGTGAATAATGGACAAGGAGCAGTTACAAGAAATTTATTTGAAACCCGATTACTATTGGGGTAAAGAACCTAATGAGCTGGTGAACAAGGTTTTGGAGTTTATTCCAGATGGCCAAATAACCAATAAAAAACTGGTTGATTTAGGTGCAGGAGAAGGTCGAGATAGTGTTTTCTTTACTTTGCAAGGTTTCAATGTTTTAGCTGTTGATATTTCACAGGCAGGTTTAGAAAAGGCG